>NZ_JBMSED010000002.1:0-9997 GCF_049446195.1 Paracoccus sp. KR1-242 | reverse complement strand
TCCGGAAATGACTCGCTCTACGGTGAATCCGGCAACGACATCTTCGACATCACGGCCAGCGATTTCGGGACCGACCGGTTCTTTGGCGGGGACGGCGCGGACTCGATCCGGCTGAGGGCGCATATCCAGACCTCCAGCATCCTGTGGAACAGCAGCTATCTGAACAGCGTCGAGCAGCTGGATTTCAACTACTACACGCTTTCCGGCACGACCGGGAATGACCGCGTCGATATCAGCGGCTTCTCCTCAATCTCGGGTTACAGGCAGATCAATCTGGGCGACGGAAACGACACCTTCCGCGGCTTCGGTGGCTCGGATCTGGTCGATGGCGGCACCGGAAGCGACAGCCTTTATGGCGGCGCGGGAGGTGACACCCTGATCGGCGGGTCCGGAAATGACTCGCTCTACGGTGAATCCGGCAACGACATCTTCGACATCACGGCCAGCGATTTCGGGACCGACCGGTTCTTTGGCGGGGACGGCGCGGACTCGATCCGGCTGAGGGCGCATATCCAGACGTCCAGCGTCCTGTGGAACAGCAGCTATCTGAACAGCGTCGAGCAGCTGGATTTCAACTACTACACGCTTTCCGGCACGACCGGGAATGACCGCGTCGATATCAGCGGCTTCTCATCCGTTTCTGGCTACCGGCTGATTGAGTTGGGCGAGGGCAACGATACCTTCATCGGTTATCGCGGCAATGATTATGTCGATGCCGGCGCGGGCAACGACACCCTGCTTGGGGGCGCGGGAAATGACACGCTGAATGGCAACGGCGGCATCGATACCGGAAATTACGCATCGGCCGCAGGAGCGATCAAGATCAATTTGGGGTTGAACTCCGCTCAGGCCATTGGTGGAGGACAGGGCAGCGATACCTTGATCAGTATCGAGAACCTTTCCGGGTCGCGTTTTGCGGACAGCCTGATCGGAAACGCCGCGGCGAACCAATTGATCGGCAATGCGGGCAATGACACCTTGAACGGACAGGCAGGAAATGACCAGCTTATCGGCGGCGCGGGCAGCGACTTGCTCATGGGCGGAGCCGGCAACGATGTTCTGAACGGCGGGGATGGCAACGATACCGCCAACTATGCGTCAGCCACGGGCGCAATCAGGGTTGATCTGAGATTGGGCGCGGCTCAGGCAATAGGTGGTGGACAAGGCAGCGATACCCTGGTGAGCATCGAAAACCTTGTTGGCACACGCTTTGCGGACAACTTGATTGGAAATGCCGCAGCGAACCAGCTTGTCGGAGGAGCCGGCAATGACACCATGAATGGATGGACCGGAAATGACCGGCTTGTCGGAGGGGCGGGAAGGGACGTGCTGACGGGCGGCGTCGGCGCGGATACGTTCATCTTCAACGCGGTACAGGAATCCGGAAAGGGCGCTGCCCGTGATGTCATCACCGACTTTGTCTCGGGAGTCGACACGCTCCAACTATCTGCGATCGATGCCAACACGACGATTGCCGGCAATCAGGCTTTCCACTGGTCTGGGGCTCAGGCGAGTGCATATGGGGTATGGAGCGTGCAGGCCGGCAATAGTCGGATTGTCCGCGGGGATACGAACGGCGACGGCGTGTTCGATTTTGAAATTCAGTTGAACGGAGTGTCGCGCCTGACCGCCCATGATTTTATGTTATAGGCCGATACGAGATCCCGGCAAGAGTAGCCCTCCTGTCGCGGAGAAAGCCAAGGACGTCATTCGGTCCTAACTCCTCGGTTGCCTGGAGCAAGGGTCGGTTCAGAGCTTTACATCGAACCCGTCGACTGGCCCGGCGTCCTCCTCGCCGGACCGGATCGCCGGATCAGTTCGAGGGCACCAGTCATAAGAACATTGCTGCCGTTGCCTCACCCAGCGCAAGACTGGTAAGCCGATCCGCTTCGAAATCACCGAGACGCCGCGTCAGTCCTTCGAGCGCTGGATTGCCGACCCGCAGATGATTGGCCATGAGCATTTGTGGCCCATTCGCCTGCACCACAGTCCGCACCTGTCGACACGACAATATACGGGGATATTGCGTGAATGGGTGAAGTCGATCGGGCTGGACCCAAGTGCGTACGGCACTCATTCGACGCGACGCAGGAAGGTGGCGCAGATCTACAAGAAACATCCCGGAAAAACCTTGGAGCCATCCGCCAGAGAAGGTCACCGGTGGTCTGCCAGAACGACCGTTTCTCAGCCCGCAAATTCAGGCGGCATCCAGGATGTCGGTCGCGCGATGTTCGGCTCCGACACCTTCCATCAGATAGACATCGCCTTCCGCCCCCTGCAAGCGCAGCGGGATCAAGGCCTGATAGGCCGGTGACGCGTACCATGCCTGTGCTGCGCCCTTGCTCGGGAAAGCTATGACAATCAGGTCGTCGGTCGGATTGCCCTCAAGAGTTTCGCGCGCACCGCCATGAATGATGAAGCGTCCTTCGAATGGTGCAAGGGTGGCGTCGATCCCTTGCAGGTAATCAACGATGCCATCGTTGATCTGCACATTGCGCAGTTGCCCCACTGCATAGGCGGTCATGGCACGTCCCCCGTGTGTTGCTGGTCAGAAGATTATCCCGATCTCGTTGCAGCCTGTCGATTACCCGAGAGGTAATGGAAACGACGCTGGACTTCGGTCATCATCGGCCCATGGAGATCGAGACATCCTCATTCGGAATGCAGCTGCGACAATGGCGCGTTCGGCGTCGCTTTACCCAACTGGCGCTCGCGCTCGAGGCGGACATATCGCAGCGCCACCTGAGCTTCGTGGAGTCTGGACGATCGAAGCCAAGCCGTGAGATGGTCTTGCGGCTTGCAGAGCATCTGCGCGTGCCACTTGGCGAGCAGAACAGGATGCTGGTTGCCGCCGGCTACGCTCCCGCCTATGGGGACGGGCTCTTGACGTCTCCTGACATGGTCCGGACGCGTGAGATGATCGACCGGTTGCTTGCCGGTTATCAACCTTATCCGGCATTGGCACTCGATCGCAGTTGGACCATCCTTGCAATGAATAAAGCCGTCCCGGTCTTGACCGAAGGTGTGGACCCAACACTTCTGACGGGACAGGTCAACGCATTGCGGCTGACCCTTCATCCGCAAGGTCTCGCACCGCGGATCGTCAATCTGCCGGCGTGGCGCAGCCACATTCTGCGTCGCCTCTCGCATGACATCGAACTGTCCGCCGATCAAAGTCTCATCGATCTGCTGGAAGAGCTGAAATCCTATCCCGGCGGTCATCGAGCCGCGGGACGAGTGGCATACCAACCCTCCGACATTGCCGTGCCACTTGTCCTGGATCATCCGCGCGGTCAGTTGTCCTTCATCAGCGCGACAACGATCTTTGGAACCGCGGTGAACATCACCCTTGCCGATATGGTGGTCGAAGCCTTCCTTCCCGCCGATGGTTGGACAGCCGAATTCCTGCGTGGCGAGTTCGATCCTGTCGATTGACCGCAGGACGCTCCGGGCGGCGAGGTGCACCGCAGGCAGGGTTAGGCGTTGTCCGGCCGGCCCATAGCTTCTGCTTGCCGGGCGGAAATGCTGCGAAGCCGCGTCCCGCAAAGCGGTCGCTCGACGGATGGCGCAGAATTCCGGTCAAGAGAGGGTCAACGCTTGGCGCAAAGTTGGCGGTCGCTTGCGCAGAAAGCCACTGGGGCTTGCGCATTATCTCCTGACTGGTAGCCGATGCTTTCTTGGAGGGCGATGTACTAGCTTGTCACACGTGAGATGGAACTTCTCTCTAACCATCTCCCGCTTTCGCAAGGCGAACCAGAGCATCAGCGCCTTCGAATAGACGGATCGAGATCGTCAGGCGCGGTAGCACCCGCGATCCAATATTGTGGTGGGGTATCTATCCCAGACTGCCGGGCGGAGCGCCGCGGAATTCGCCTCGGCCCCGGCGATGCGGAAGCTAGTCGGGCAGCGTCCAGACCAGATGGCGCGCCACCACCGCGTCATAACGTGCCGTGGGTTCCATCGTCGCCTCGGCCACGACCTCGACTCCCTGGATGGTCCGCAAGGTGGGGTTCATCGCCTGAGCATCCATCTCGACGATCCGGCCCGCTTCACTGCGGAGAGCTCGCGGACCACGGGGTCGGAGGTGAGGAAAGCCTTCTTCACCTCCGGGTCGTCGGCGGGCTGGGTGCGCCGTGCCGATGACGATCACGGTCGGATCGGCGGCGGCGATTGTGTCCCAGCCGACGAGCGGCCATTCCTCGTCGGTCCCGACCACATTCTTCGGGCCGAGCGTCGCGTTGATATAGGCCGGGGCGCCGGGGCGCCCCGCGACCTAGGCATCGCCCGCCAATTCGGCCGAGGAGAACCAGCAAAGGACATCCTGATAGAAGAAGTCGTTGGAATAGAGGGCGCTACGGCTCGAATCCCCGTTTGCCCTGGTCCCGGTGCCGCAGTTCGCCGGCGAGACATAGGTGGGGATGCCGAGATCAGCGAATTGTTCGCGGGTGCCGACGCGGCCTTCGGGTCCGACGGAACTCTGGAACTGCGCCGCCAGCAGATCGGGGTCGCGGGGTACGACGGCTTCGAAACTTGGCATGCTGTCGGCGACGCGCAGCGAACGGTCCGACAAAACTTCAGGGGGGTCTAAATTGGGCGCCGATACCCACGCCTGAGGGGTTAAGATTTCACGCCGGAACACAGATCGCCTAACAAGGTCCAAGAACGCATTCTCGACTTGAGGCTCAAGTTCCGTCCGATCCGGTCGCGGTCCCCGCATCTCATTGGCAAGGCGGCGCGAATTTTGAATACCGTGCTTGATGAGGTCTGGCCGGCAGTCACGCTTAGAGAACGGAAGTTGGACGGGGTCCTTGCCGAAGCATGGCTTGGGATTCACCGTCACAAAGGGCAAGCATTTAACGCGGTTATCGCGACACTCCGAAGGTTTTCACATACCGCCAGCGGGCAGCCACCCGGCGGATATTGCGTCGGCCTCGCTGCAAAACCACCGTTCGCCGCGGCTCGGGTCGATTTGGGTCTTGGCGTACCAGGGCGACCATGGCGGGTGATAGATGCGTTCGCCAGTTTTGTTGCTGATATTGCCCTTGATGGGGCAGTCTTTCGGTGCATGCGCATCCGGATTCGACCAGCGAGTGCGCCGATATTCCCACGCGGGTATTGCTTGGCCACTCCAGATTCCGACGCCATGTGCGCGCGCCACATCTTCGAGAGGTACATATGTGTCGCTGTACCGTCTGAAGGCCCAGGCCAGCCCCTCTTCAACCAGCCTCCCACCGAGGTCCACGTTCCCCTTTCCAGTCCTACAGCTTGCGATAACGCGGCTGTAATTGTCGACACCACTGGGGGCACAGCGGATGTTTCGGTCTGCAATCAGGGTGGCTAGCCGACGGGCGGCATTGCGGCCGCATTGCCATACTTTGCCTGAGCCATCACGGCATGTCTGACCGGATTCGGGGGCGTCAATTCCCTCGATGCGGATCCGGATGACATTTCCGTTCGACCGGATGTCGAGGGTGTCGCCGTCGACAACCTTTGCCGGACCTTCAATCCGGTTCACTGTCATCACATTGTCCGCTTTGGCGGCATTTGCACCCATCGCGGCAGCGGCGATGCCTAGCGTGCAAACCGCGGTTGCGAGGTCGGAAAGAAAACTACGAAACATGTGGAACCTTGCATGGGGAGGTCGCCTTGGAGCCGTCAACGGCATTGCCGTCGCCGGGGCGATCTACTGGGGGGAGTATTTCCTTCCCCCGACCGGAGCCGGGGGAAAGCAGTCCTGCGATGGTCTCTTACTCGCCCGCCACGAGGTGGATTGTGCTGCCCTGCGCCGTGTCGGCCTCGTCCTCGCGGACCTTGGCGTTGCGTTCCGGGGTCGTCTGGCGTTGCAGAGGCTTGTGCTCGTCCCGCAGCAGCGGCTCGAACCCGAGTGCCAGAGCGATAAACAGGAAAAGCAGCGGCAGCCCATCTATCGCCAGACCGGCGATCCAGCCGGGTGCCGATGCGCCGAACATTTGCGCACGCGTGGCTTCGCTCGGGGATTGCGGAACGAACACCGGAACCTCGGTCTTGCCATCGGCGGGGCGCAGTTCCCTCGCCTTTGCAGTCAGGTCGGCCGTCTGGGCGTCGAGCCTTGCGGTGCGGTCGGTCGAGCTTACGGTGATAACCCCGGTCGAAGCCAGAATGCCGTCCGGCGCCGTCACCATGCCCTCGAGGGAGGCTACCGCCGTCCCGACTTCCTGCGTCGCGGCGAGGAAGAGGGTCTGATCTCCCAGCGCGGCAGCGGATCGCAGGCGACCGACCGCATCGAGTCCCACCCGGTTCACCACATCCGCCTGGTCGACCTGCTCCTGCAGTGCACTGGCCGATCGGCTCCAGCTATCACCAAAGGTTTGCAATTCGGCGCAGCGCGTCCCACAACCGGCCCCGGTGCCAAACTCCCCCCCGGCTTCCTGCTCTGCCAGGGCACGATAGCCCGCGGCGGAGGCGCCGGTCATTTGAACCAGAGGCTGGGCCCAGGTCGCTCGCTCATGGGCCTCTGCGAGGGCGTCAGTATAACCGGTAACCTGCCTTGACAGCTCGGCGCGGACTGCTGCCGTACCGGTCAGTGCGGTCGCGATGGATTGTGCCGAGGCGGCAAGGGCCAGTGCCGCCAGAATGATCCCGCCGGCGATGACGACGGTAAGTCCCAGAAGGCGCCGCGTCCTGGCGGCGGCACCGATCAGGACGTGCCAGGTGATGCTGAAGCCTATGGCGACAACGACCCCGGCGACAAGGGGAACAAACCAGCCGGAATCCGGGTCAGCGGCGTGGAAACCGCTTGCCACGCCAATCGCAGCAAATGCGGCACAGATCACCGCAGCCAGCTGCAGGGCTCGCACCGAGCGGGCGAGGTGAGTATTCATCATAGTCTCCTTGGTTGAGGGACGTTCATTGAAGCAACAAGATGTTGGACTGGGTCTGAGACAGCGCGCTCAGGACAGCGCCGGACTTCCGGCAACCGTGCGGCTTCGGCCCGCGGCCGCTTTCCCCGGCACCAACATGACGTAGAGGCTGAAGACGACAGCGATCAGGCTGAAGATGATGCTCGCCGTCACGTTGGTCGCTGTGAGCACGCTGCCGACAACCGCGACCGTGTAGGAACTGACGACAACCAAGGCTACTGGCGGGCCCCGATCCCGTAGTCGCAGCGCAAAGACAAAACCTCCGGCCACGGTACCGAACAAAAACAGAATACCAGCAAAGATGAGCCCGAGAGCCTCGGCGGACGGTCCCTCAACAGTCGCGATTGCAGCGCCCGCAAGCAGGCCGAAAATCATGATTGCCGTAATAGCGACGATATGGAGGAAGTGGGAAAGACGCCCGCGCGACAGGGAGGTCGAGAAGACGGATTTCAGATGGTTCGATATTCAGGCCTCCTTTGGATGGTGACACGGTGACAGGGCTGCTCCCCTCGCCACCGATATGGTCCGCAAGCGCCTGAATCAGTTTGGGGACCGCGCCAAAAACTTGCTTGAACAAGCCAAACTGCCTAGACTGATGGGATAGAGCGTCGGGATTTTCACCTGATGTACGAGCTTCCGTCTGCCTGGATCATGCACGCCGCCGAGCAACTCGGAGCGAGTTCCACCGCGATCCGGGGGGCACTGCAATCGGCTCGGTTGCATCCGCAATTCCTGTCAGATGACAACGAGCGCGTGAGCGATCGGAAGTGCGTCGATTTCCTGGAATGCGCGGCAAGCCTGACCGGCGACGATACGCTTGGGCTGAATCTGGGTAAGAGTTACGACGTTCGGCGGTCGGGTTTGGCGGCCTATGTCTCGATTTCGGCCGAGACGCTTCGCGAAGGAGTGCTTCACGGGCTTCGCTATGTGAGGTTGGGCGACACCAGCGCCGAGATCGGGTTGAAAGAGCTGGGCAATGTGGCCACGATCCGGATCGACAGCAAGAACCCTTACTTCCGTATGCATCGCCAAGGTCCAGAGTTCAGGATGGCGTCCTGGTTCATGGCTGCCCGCCAAATGGTTTCCGAGCGGTTCCAGGCGGTCGAAGTCCGTTTTGCTCATCCCAGGGCATCGTCTCGCGAAGCGTTTACACGGTTCTTCGGTTGTCCCGTCGCCTTCGGCGCCGAGGCGACCGAAATGTTGATCCAACCGGCATCCCTCGCATTGCCAATGCGGAAAGCGGACCCACACCTGCTCGCGCTACTTCAGCGTACTGGCGACGCCTTGCTCTCCGCCCAACGCGCAGAGAAGACCGCGCTCCGGCTCCACATTGAACGTCTGGTTCTGAGTGCGCTGCCAAAAGGCGGACCGCCAGACATCGCCCAGATTGCCAAAGCGGTCGCACTGAGCGAACGAACCCTCGCCCGAAAGCTACAGGCCGAGGGCACATCCTATCAGGGATTGGTCAACGAGATCCGGCGGGATGCAGCAAAGAGCTACTTGGCCGACCGCTCGTTCTCGATCAGACAGGTGGCTTACCTCCTTGGTTATTCCGAGCAGAGCGGCTTCACGACCGCCTTTCGTCGATGGACAAACCAGACACCGCGCGCCTACCGCGAGGCGAGGATGCAAGCCTTCAAGGTTTAGACGCTGTAGACGCCCCCCTGAGCCGCTGCCGGTTTTGTGGCAACGTAGAGCCAGCCTTCCGTGGGGCAATAAATCCAGGGCCTACAAGCGCAAACCAGCCTCCAAGCGCTGATCGGATTGCGCGCCCGACGCGAGGTTGCGCCATGAGGGCGCTGATCCTTGTGCTTCTCATGCAGTTGATGGGCCCCGGGCTGCCTCGCGCAGCACACGCGGAGTAGGCAGCCCTGATTGCGGCGGATTTCGCACGCTATTTCGCGGAGATCAGCGACTATCTCGCCTGCCTCGATGCCACGCGCAGGCGGCGTTTTTCAGGGCGCAGCGGATCTCGGCGCAGAATCGCAGTTTCTGGGGTCGCCTGAACGAACTCGGGTTGAGCGGGCAGGGGGCAGTCGATCATCCGGCGGCCAACGGCCACGGAAAACCGGAATGAACTGCCTCTGTGGCACCGGGCAGAGCATATGGCCACGAGAGCAGGTGGTTCAACTTCCCAGCCGCTGACAGGCCGACCGGAGGACGGTCGATGTGACTGTCTTGGACCCGCGCGATGGGGGATCAGTGTCGGTATTTCGGTCCCAGGATCAGAATCCCCGTTTCATCCTGTGGCTCGTCAGCGTACGTCAGGGACCTTTCCTTGACCATCGGTCTGCTGGCCTGCAGCACGTCGAGCATGTCAGGAAAGCCCTGCGCCACATCCGGCATCCCTGCAATCTCATAAGCACTTTGGCCCAGCCCCGCATAATGGACAATAGTGCCCCCATGACGGGTCAGCCTCGCGGCGAAGAACGCGCAGGAGATCAGGCAGGCGTCGCCGATCTGGCGGGATTCAGCCCATCTCGCGCGCCGCTGGGCCAACTCCACCAGGCGAAGTGTCAGACGGTCAGGCAGAATGGGATGGTCAATGTAATGTGCCAGCGCCGTGGCCAGATGATATTCAAGCTCTGCAGACAAAGCGACCTGGCTCTCATGCATTCCCTGGATCACCAGGTCGCGAGCGGCAGAGAGATATGTGTCCGTCATGAAACCCTCGGCATCAGTCTGAACGAATATTCCATATTGAGATTTTGCCCCAACTCTCGGGGAGATCAAGCTTGCTGCCTCACCGAGGTCGCTGAAATCACAGGCTATTGCTTGGAAGCATCATGCTGGTTGGCACTGGCGACCACCGAGTGCCAAATTTTTTCGCCCCACCCCTTGAAACCACCCGCTGATGCGGCAAATCTCTGCCGCGTGATGCCGCAAGGGTCACGCGCGGCCCCACCATTGGCATGGGGGGCTCAGGATCTGTTTGTCCAATGAGGAGAACAACATGACATTTAGTCCACTCCACGACCGCGTTCTGGTCCGTCGCGTCCAGTCGGACGAGAAGACCAAGGGCGGCCTGATCATCCCCGACAGCGCGAAAGAGAAACCTGCCGAAGGCGAGATCGTCTCGGTCGGCGAAGGCGCGCGCA